>NZ_CATKPW010000023.1:0-23684 GCF_949767675.1 Pseudomonas sp. IT-P395 | reverse complement strand
CTCAGGTTTCGAACAGCATAAAGATCGGCTCCCTTCCCCCTCGCCCCCTTGGGGGAGAGGGCTGGGGTGAGGGGGAAAGATCTCAGCCACACCGAAAATCCCAAGCCCGACTCACTCGCTCAGAAACATCTCCCGACTCAACCCATGCCGCTGCATCTTTTCATTGAACGTACGGCGCGGCAGTTGCAGTTCTTCAAGCACCGCTTTCACATCGCCCTTGTGCCGGGTCAGCGCCGCGCGCAAACACTGCGCCTCAAACGCCTCCTGCTGCGCCGCCAGCGATTGCCCCGGATCGATCCCCGGCGCCGGTTCATCCAGCCCCAACACCTGGCGTTCGGCAACGTTCGCCAGTTCTCGCACGTTGCCCGGCCAGTCATGGCTGAGCAGGTGACTCAACTGTGCGCCGCTCAAGGGTGGAAAGGTACGCCCCAGGCGTTCAGCGGCATTGTGGGCGAAGGTTTCGAACAGCAGCGGAATGTCTTCACGACGATCGCGCAGCGGCGGCAAACGCAGTTCGGCGACGTTCAGGCGATAGGCCAGATCCTCGCGAAAACGTCCGGCCCGGGCTTCATCGAGCAGATCCGGTTTGGTCGCCGCAACAATGCGCAGATCGACGCGAATGCTCTGGTTCGAACCCAGCCGTTCAAGCTTTTGCTCCTGCAATACGCGCAGCAGTTTCACCTGTTGCGCCAGCGGCATGCTTTCGATTTCATCGAGAAACAAGGTGCCGCCATCGGCGTATTCCAGCTTGCCGATGCGCTTGCCCGAGGCGCCGGTGAACGCGCCGCTCTCGTGACCGAACAACTCCGCCTCGAACAACTGCTCAGGAATCGCCGCGCAGTTCAGCGCCACGAACGGCTTGGCCGCGCGCGGGCCGAAATCATGCAGGCAACGCGCGACAAGTTCCTTGCCGCTGCCGGTTTCGCCACGGATCAACACGTTGACCGGCAACGCCGCCAGATCCAGCACCTGTCGACGCAACGTCTGCAAGCCACGGGACACGCCGAGCAACGTCGCATCAAGTTTGGCGCGGTTGTCGGCCTGCTCGTGCAGGGCACGGTTTTCCAGAATCAGCCGGCGTTTGTCCAGCGCCCGGCGCAAGCTGCCGAGCAGGGTTTCCGGGCTGAACGGTTTTTCCAGAAAATCGTAGGCGCCGTCGCGCATCGCCTCGACCGCCATCGGTACATCGCCATGACCGGTGAGCAGAATCACCGGCAGATCGGCATCGCGTTTCTGCACTTCGGCCAATAACGCCAGGCCGCCCATGCCGGGCATGCGCACGTCGCTGAGGATCACCCCGGCAAAGTGCGCGGGCAGGGCGGCGAGGCAGTCTTCGGCGCGGCTGAACAACTGCACCTCGAAGCCCGACAGGCTCAGCCACTGTTCAACGGCGCTGCGAATGCTGCTTTCGTCATCGACCACCATCACTGAGTTGAGCATCAGATGTGTGCCTCCAGATCGATCGGCAAAGTCAGGCTGAACACCGCGCCGCTGTCGCCATTTTCAGCACTCAGGCGGCCGCCGGATTCATGCACGATGGCGAAGGATACCGCCAGGCCGAGACCCAGGCCGTCGCCCACCGGTTTAGTGGTGAAGAACGGGTCGAAGACCTGGCCCAAATGGTCCTCGGCGATGCCGCCGCCATTGTCGCTGACGCTCAGGCGCCACAGTTGCTCATCGGCTTCCAGACGGATTTCCAGGCGCTTGCAGGGTTTACCCTGCATCGCATCAAGGGCATTGCGCAACAGGTTGATCAGCACCTGTTCGAGACGAATCGCATCACCGCGCACCCACGCCGGACGGGTCAGGTGCAGCACCAGACTGACCTGCTCATCGCGCAGCCGCGCATCGAGCAACTGCAGCGATTGATCAACCACCGTCGCCAGATCCAGTCGTTCGCGCAAGCCGCTGGGACTTTTACGCGCGAAGGTCTTGAGGTGGCCGGTGAGGGCGGCCATGCGCGTGAGCATTTCGTCCACCGGTTTCAGGGCTTTATAGGCATCGTCGACACGGCCATGGTCGAGCAACAGGCGCAGGGTCGCCAGTTGCATGCGCTGAGCGGTCAGCGGCTGATTGATTTCATGGGCCAGCGCGGCAGACATCTGCCCCAGCGCGGCGAGTTTGGCTGATTGCACCAGACCGTCCTGCGCGGTGCGCAAGTCGCGGGTGCGTTCTTCCACCAGTTGTTCCAGCTCTTGGCGATTGCGCTGACGAATCTTCGACAGGCGCCAGCGCTGGTTGAGAAACAGCAACAGAAACACCAGCGCCAGCCACACCCCGGCGGCGGCCAGCCCGGCGTTGCGCAGGTCTTCGAACGCCACTTGCGGATGGCGCAGCAGGTGCAGGGTCCAGCCTTCGGCGCTCAGGGGCAGCGATTCCCACAGATAATCCGCCGTGCCTTGCGGGCCTTCGACGCGACGCAGATCGCTGTTGTCATCGAAGCGGCGCAGCGATAAATGAGTCAAGGGCAGCAGCGATTGCTTGTCGTACTGCCGGGTGGCTTTGATCTCATCCATGTCGCGGGCGCTCAACGGACGCAGCGCGCGATAGCGCCAGCCGGGCTGATTGGCGATGAAGATGATTCCGCGCGCATCGCTGACCAGCAATGTGTCGCTGCCCTGACTCCACTCCCGTTCCAGTTCGGGGAATTCCAGCTTGACCACCATCGCGCCGAGGAACTCGTCGTTGTCACCCAGCACCGCGCTGGAGAGGAAGTAGCCGGGAATGCCGCTGGTCACGCCCACGGCATAAAAACGCCCGGTGCCCTGGGTGCGGGTCTGGCTGAAGTAGGGACGAAAACCGTAATTGTGGCCGACGTAACTGCTCGGCAGACGCCAGTTGCTCGCCGCCACGGCGAGGCCTGTGTGGTCGAGCAGTTCAAGGGTCGAGGATTGTGCCGCGCCGTTGATCTTTTCCAGCTTGAGATTCAGCGCCGCCTGTTCAGCGGCATCGACTGGCCCGGCCAGCGCCGAACGCAATTGCGGGTCCAGCGCCAGCACGGCGGGCAGGGCGCGGTAGCGGTCGATCAGGGTGTGCAGGGAATTGGCGTACAACGCCAGTTGCTGGTTGGCACGGGCGGCGTCTTCCTCCAGCGCCTGACGTTCGGCGTGGCGGATCGCAAGTGTGGCGGCAAGCGCCGCGCCGGCAATGATCAGCAGGGTATACAACGACAGACGCAAGGTACGGGAAGTCGGCAGCATGCTGGGCGAAGGGTCGGCAGGTCGGGCGGGCACGATAGCATGTCGGCAGGCGGGAACATTGTCCCCGCTCAGAAAGCCGCCCATTTACGCGGCGGCGTTGTGAGCAGTTCTATGCTTTTGCACCGTTAACGCCAGACCGTGGAGCATGTCGGTGATTCGGGCTGTTTCCTGGTCTAGATCGTTGAGGTCGACGCCGTTCATGCTTGTCCTGCCAAGTGCGTGAGCATACTCATGGACCGTGTTGTTACTCGCCTCGATAGCCTGTGCAAGTCCGAGAATTTTCCCTTCGAATGCAAGCATTTTTTCGCTGGATTTTCCAGCGATGGCCTTAGCCGTTTCATTGACAATTTCCGGCAACGCCCATAACGCCGCGGCTCCGCTAGCGATGGCGCCGGCCGCTGCGGGAGGTAGTGAATTGAGAGTTCCCTTCACGCCCACCGCCGTTAGTTGAGCGCCCGCCTCCTTCACCAACTTGAGTCCGGATTTTTTGTCGCGGGGAATCAAGCCCTGGAGTTTGGCGTTTAAGTACTCAAGCGGCTGCATTTGTTTGTGTTGGGCTTTCTCAATAATAGTGTCCGCTGACACTTTGGAGGTTTTCAAATTGACCGACGCGCTCAGTCCGGTTCTTTCGGCCGCATAGTCGATGAGCGCGCTGACCCCGATTTTTGCGCCGTAGCCCATCCCTGCGCCTATCACATTGCCGACACCGGGTGCCGCTGCGCCGAGTGCCTGAGCACCGACACCGACCGTTAGACCGACGCCATAACTGAGGGCTTTGCTTGCGACCAATACCAGCGTTCTGCGTGTTGTCGCCAAGGCAATGTCGCTGCCTGAACCCATTCTGTCGAGTTGCTTTGCGGCATCGCTTGTGCGGCGCTGGGTGATCCCCAGGATTTCAATGTGTTGCATCATCTGATCATTCATTTGGCGGGCCATACGTTTTTCTGCAAGGCGTTGTCCATTTCTGGCATGGCTCGCATTTTGCGAAGCAATGATCCGATCCACTCCGGCATTCAGAGCATCCAGAGTGGGCCATTTTATTTCACCGTTGAAGTCGACATGGCCGATCGGATCGTTGCCCACGAACACATACAGATTCAGCCCATCCACATCCCCCGCCGGATCGGCACTGGCCCAGCGTTGCAACCACGCTGCGTAATAGCGCTCACCGTAGTAGTACAAACCACTGACATCCATCTCCTTGCCCGAATAACGGATGAATTTGTAGCGCACTTCCACTTCATGTCGTGCGGCCATCCACGCCGTTTCGCCGAAGGGGTAATAGCCTTCCTCGCTGATCACATCGGCCTGTTGATCAAGCTCCATGACACAGGAACCGAGGTGATCTTTCAGGCTGTAGCGCAGTTGATTGTTTTCGATGCCGCCGGGGCGTCCGCTGACCCAGTGCAGGCAACGTGCATTGCCGAGGGTGATGACGTGCAGCTCTTCGCCGTTGTCTTTGGTGCGGATTTCCAGGCCGGGCAGGTATCGCACCTGATGAAAGTGGCGGGTCGTGTCGGTAAACCATTCATGGCATTTGAAGACGCGCTGGCCCTGGCTGTAACGGTAATGCTCGGCGTCGCTGTTGCTGTTTTTTCGAGTCACCAGCGGCACACTTTCCAGCTCATCGCGCGCGTTCCATTGCAACGTCGACCCTTGCTTGAGTTCCAGCTGATTGCCGTGGCGATCAAACAAGGTGTCGAAATCCGGCAGATCGTCGCCGGTTTTCCAGCGCACGCTGCGGTTGCTGTTCGGGTCGACGCACATTTGGCGGGTAAAGGGATTGCCGTCTCGTACGTGACGCAGTTCGATCAGATTACCGCCGTTGTCGTATTGATAGGTCTGGGTGTAATTGAGTCGATTGTTCGGATCGCCCGGTTGCGGCAGGCCGGGAATGTCCGGCGGCGGGGCGTCGTCGTAGCCGGTGGCGCTGGTCAGTCGATAGAGCGAGTCGTAGGTGAAATCGCGGTGGCCGTCGACCCGTTGATTGGCAAAATATCGCGGCTGAAAAGCGTGGTCTTCGATGCGGGTGATGTTGCCGACGCGGTCGTAGACGTATTCGAGGTCTTGCACGACGCCGCCGCCATTTTTGTGGCTGGACTGGGTAAGCAAACGACCGTCCGCCGGGTCGTACGTCCACGTACTGAGCACACGATTACCGGCCAGTTGCTCAATGATCTGGTCGTTGGCGTTGTACTGCCCGTCCAGCAATACCGGTTGCCAGTCAGACGTGCCGCTGATCAGCAGTTTAGTTCGTTTGAGTTGCCCGGCCAGGCCGTAGTGCGAGCGTCGTTGATGGCCGCAGGCGTCAGTCTGTTCCAGCAACGCGCCGAGCGGGCTGAACACCTGGTGGCTGGTGAACGGTTCACCGTCGTGGAACGTGCGGGTTTCGCACAGCGGCGTGCCGGTCAGAGAAAAACTGTCCGTGAGCAGCGAACCGGCACGATCTTTCTGCTCCCGCAACTGGCCACGCTGGTTGTGCCCCGCATCGGCCGAGGCATCGGCGTAGGTGAACGCATCCACATTTGGCTCGCCATTTTCCTCGACCGCGATCACTCGTAATTGCTTGTCGAAGGTCGCGCGCCAATGGCTGCCGCGCTCGTCCCAACGCTGCAATGGCTCACCGGCCAGCCCCGGTAAAGTCAGACGCCAGCCGGCGTCGACACTGTCGGACTTCAATACCGCACCGTTCAGGTTGTAAACCGTAGTCAGGCAAGGTGCCGACAGACGCGGGTCCCATTGCGCGACCAGATGCCTGGCGTGGTCATGCTGCTGACGGGTGATCTGGCGCTCAACTTGCGCGCCGGCCACTGTACGCAGGTACGTGACATTGCTGAGCGGTAGATCTCTGGGGTCATGAACGCGCAGCGTTGGCGTATGCCAGTGTACGGACTGATTCATGCCCAGACACTCGCACAGACCGTCATCTCAGGCAGCCTTTTTCTTGTTGGTATGTTTCTGCTTATGCAAAAACTGATTGTCTGTGGTGCCCATTTCCTTGTACCAGCCGACCATAGCCTGAGCGCGTGAAATATTGCCCAGGACGGCGTTGGTTTGTTCACGCATGGCCGAGCGCGTGATCGGTTTCAGCCTTTGCGCGGAGGTCATATGGGTAATGTTGGGCAATATCTCGGCGGGCGAAATGACGTCGGTGCCCAGAGCGTCAAACGCGTTCTCTGCCCAGCCAGCGCGTTGTTCTACGGCGGCTTTCCATTCATTAAGCATGTTTTCGATTTTTTCGATTTTCGCTGGGTCCAGGCGATTCTTGATGTCCTCGTTATCCATTGCCTTTTTAAACAGATTAAGAAAGTGGGGGACGAACGATATGACTGCGCCAAGCACTCTGCCGATAATAACTTCCGGGTTCAACACGGAGTTGAGGGCAGGGTCGCGCAATTCGCTTTTTACATCTTTCCACGATTTGATCTCCTTGACGGGACCTTCGATGCCCAAACTTTTGTCAATGGCGCTGACAGACATTTTCGAGGTCTGAGGAATCAGCGGGCCCAAATTGATTCCGAAACTTTGCGCTACCGGATCTATCATTTTCGTAGCGACATCGCCAGCGGCGTTGCCGCCGAACACGTTCCCTACTGTCGGATAAGCGGCGTTTTCAGTGGGAGGGGGGATAATTCTATCGACAAATCCGTTACCGAGACTTCCTCCGTGGGTGGTTGCGGCATACCAATAGCCGCCTTCGACGACTAAGCTCAGCACCATATTTCTGTTGAGTCCAATCGGATGGAGAATGTTATGCAGCTGATTCACCACCTCCGTGGAGTAATTGTTGACGACTGAAACAAATTCCGACGTCAGCAAAATCACGCTTTCAGCACGTTTGTTGCCGTCAGGATCGACGTAGCGCATCGGGTTGTTGCCCACAAACGCATAAAGATTCAGCCCATCGGCCTGCTCTGCATCCGCACTGATCCAGCGCTGCAACCACGGCGCGTAGTACCGTGCTCCGTAGTAATACAAACCGCTGACGTCCATCTCTTTGCCCGAGTAGCGGATGAACCTGTATTCAACGTCGATCTCGTGGGCGGCGGCCATCCACGCTGTTTCGCCGAAGGGGTAATAGCCTTCCTCGCTGATCACGTCGGCCTGTTGATCGAGCTCGATGACACAGGAACCGAGGTGGTCTTCGAGGGTGTAGCGCAGTTGATTGTTTTCGATGCTGCCGGGGCGTCCGCTGACCCAGTGCAGGCAACGTGCATTGCCGAGGCTGATGACGTGCAGCTCTTCGCCGTTGTCTTTGGTGCGGATTTCCAGGCCGGGCAGGTAACGCACCTGATGAAAGTGGCGGGTCGTGTCGGTAAACCATTCATGGCATTTGAAGACGCGCTGGCCCTGGCTGTAACGGTAATGCTCGGCGTCGCTGTTGCTGTTTTTTCGAGTCACCAGCGGCACGCTTTCCAGCTCATCGCGCGCGTTCCAGTGCAACGTGGACCCTTGCTTGAGTTCCAGCTGATTGCCGTGGCGATCAAACAACGTGTCAAAGTCCGGCAGATCGTCGCCGGTTTTCCAGCGCACGCCGCGGTTGCTGTTCGGGTCGATGCACATCTGTCGAGTAAAGCTATTACCGTCTCGTACGTGACACAGTTCGATCAAATTACCGCCGTTGTCGTATTGATAGGTCTGGGTGTAATTGAGTCGATTGTTCGTGTCAACGGGCTGTGGCAGGCCGGGAGTCTCTGGTGGCGGGGCGTCGTCGTAGCCGGTGGCGCTGGTCAGTCGATAGAGCGAGTCGTAGGTGAAATCGCGGTGGCCGTCGATCAACTGGTTGGCGAAGTAGCGTGGCTGAAAGGCGTGGTCTTCGATGCGAGTGATATTGCCGACGCGGTCGTAAAAGTATTCGACGTTTTGCAGGACGCCCCCGCCGTCCTTGCGACTTGATTGAGTGTGTAAACGAGCGTCCGCCGGGTCGTAGGTCCACTGACTGCGCACCTGATTGCCGGCCAGTTGTTCGATGATCTGGTCGTTGGCGTTGTACTGCGTATCCAGCAGCACCGCTTGCCAGCCCGGCGTACCGCTGATCCACAGATCCGCTCGCTTGAGGTGCCCGGCCAGACCGTAACAAGAGCGGCGCCGATGGCCGCCGGCGTCGGTCTGTTCCAGCACTGCGCCCATCGGGCTGAACACCAAGTGGCTGGTGAACGCTGCCTCATCCTGGAAGGTGCGCGTCTCGCTCAGCGGCTGGCCACTGAGGGCAAAACTGTCGGTGCGCAGCGAACCGGAGCGATCTTTCTGCTCCCGCAACTGGCCACGCTGGTTGTGCCGCGCATCGGCCGAGGCGTCGGAATAGGTGAACACATCGACCTCGACCTCGCCATTTTCCTCGACCGCGATCACTCGTAATTGCTTATCGAAGGTCGTGCGCCAATGGCTGCCGCGCTCGTCCCAGCGCTCCAAAGGCTCACCGGCCAGCCCGGGCAGGGTCAGGCGCCAACCGGCGTCGACGCTGTCGGATTGCAACACCGTACCGTCCAGACTGTAGACCGTGGTCAGGGCAGGTGCCGACAGGCGTGGGTCCCACTGCTCGATCAGACGTTCGGCGTGGTCATGTTGCTGGTGGCTGACAAGGGCAGCAGATGTGTCATCGGTCACGTTGCGCAGGTAAGCAACTTGCCGTACCGGCAGGCCCCGGGCATCGCTCACCGCCAGCGCGGGTGTTCGCCGGTGCACATTGGCAGTCATGACCGCGATGCCTTGGCTGGCGGGGACGGCTCGGCTGTGTCATTGAAGTCTTCGCTGGTGTGAAACCAGGGGTGGTACGTTTCTCGAGAGCAATCGCCCTTGGCGTTGACCACTTTGATCTGTCGGCCAAGGGCGTCATAGAACACCTGATCGAAGAAGCCCATTTCGCGCAGCGACTGATCGTTGACGTAACCGTGGGTATCGGCGAAAAACGGCCGAAACTGACGGACCGGCAACCCCTTGTTGTTGTATTCGACCCGCTCGCTGATGCGCCAGCGCGAGTCAGTATCGACCTCTTTGAACTGGCCATCTTCGACGATCAATGAACCGTCGTCGCCCACGGCATATGCCTTGCCCGGATCGACCCGTTGCTGGGTTTGCAGAGCCCTGCCAAAGCCGTCGACACAGGCTTTGACGATCTGGACCTGCCTTAACGGATCATCGGGGTAGCGGTCGGCACTGAGGATCACGCTGTGCACCGGTTCTCGGCGCACCGCACCGATCGCCTCGTGCAATGCCCGCTCTTCAGGCGTCAAGGCTCCCTGGCACCGGGCGAGTTTTTGCCGCGCACTGGCCCTGATGTGGCCGCTGGGCAGGAGATAGCCTTGGGCAATCCATGCGCTGGCGCCGTTGGGGATCTGCCCCATCCAGCTGAACAGATCCTTGCGCAGGGTACTGGCGGCTTTTTGCACGGCGGCGGGCGGATCGGCAATCGCCGTAGCCGGGCGCCGATCCTGCGGAGGCAAGTAGTCGCTCAGCGGGTTAAAACCCGCAGCCTTGCCGTTTTCGGTGCCGTAAAAACTGCTGGCCAAGGGCTGGCCGGAAGGTTCATGGAGCGCTTCGTGAGTGTTGTCGTTGGCATCGATGATGCGCAGCGGTTGCAGCGCGTGGTAGTCGTACTCAATGCGCGTGGTGCAGCCATCCGGCAGTTCCACGAGGATCACGGCCAGCGCATGAGCGTCATATTCGGCTCGGGTGTGGCCGTGGCTGAGGGTTTCGCGATAGCGCAGTACCTTGTAGAAACCGTCGAGGCCGGCGTATTCGGCGTAGCCGAAATTTGCCGACCACAGGTCATGCTCCGTGCTGCCCAAGGGATTTACCCAGAACAGAAACGGCATGGGCAGATAGCCAATCTTCTCCAGTTCGTCACGCACATTAAAGGGCGCAGGCAATACGCTGTAAGCGTCCAGCGCGGTCTTGTCCAGTTGTGCCAATTCCAGTGGACCGGCCAGGGCCTCGAATCCGGCAACGCCGTCGTCCAGCAGTTGGCCATCGGTGCTCAAGTAGCGCTGTACAGATTGCGTGATCAGCATCCGTTCAGCGTTCCAGTGCGCCGAATCCTCATGTTCCTTCAGGCACTCATAGGACACTTGCTCAGGCGTAAGCCCGGTGGGCAGTGTGCCTTTGGGCAAGATCAGCGCATTGCCACGCTGCTGATAGGGCAAGCCGAGGCGCCAACGCAGCAGGTCTATGATCAGATCGATAAACGTTGCACGGCTTTCATTCAGGTAAAACGACTGTTGCGCCAGGTCATGGGCGTCGCGCCACCATCGCTGTTCATCAGGATCCTTGAACGGCGGCGTATCCTTTTCTGTGAGTCGCCGGCCGTAGCTCACTGTGATGGAATGCGTCGGCTGACCGTGGACGTTGTGGCGCAGGGTCACCTCATTGCGACAGCGTGGATCATCGATAAAACCGTCGTACTGGTAACTGATCTTCTCCACCACAAGGGGCAGCAGAACGGCGGCAGCATAAGGACCTTGCTCGCGCACTTCACGTACCAGGTAACGCAGCTCCTCAACGGTATAAAGCGTCGCAGTTTCGCCGCTGTCCACAGCTGTATCGGCATAGGTCTCGATGCGTGTGACGGCGCCGACCAGCGCCCGGGAAATCTGATACCGGGCGTCGTCATCGTGCGCAGGAATGATTTCATCGACATCGTCTTGTGAGTGATATCGACTGAACAGGGTGTTGCCCAGGGCTACCGCGTGTACATCCCGATTGAAGTAGTCGTCGCGCGGTCGATCCATTGAATGCCCGGTATGAAACCAGGTGCAGACCCGCAGCGGTTCGCTGAAGCCGGAGTCCTCAGCGCCGGGGGCGCTCTCACTGTCGGTTTGTTGCAACAGACCGAAACCACGGAACTCGCGCTCACGGCTGTCGTAGAAGCCTTCGCGCCAAGTGAAAGTCTGCGTCAGAACGTTGCCGGTGATTTCATCCAGTTGCTGCTGTTTATGGACCACCGCCACCGGGAACGGCAGGTGGCACGCCGGAAAACGTCTAAGGGTGGGCATTTGGCGTTTTTCATCCAGCCATTCCTGCGCCGAGCTGCGGTAGACCACGCTGGTACTGCAACCCATGTTGTTGTTACTGCTGGTCAGCAGATACGGCTTGGCCGAGACGAAATCGTAGCGCCAGTGCTGCGGTTGCATGTGCGTCACCGTCAGGATCAGGCTGGCACAGCCCAGGCCTTGCAGATCGGCGAAGCTCACTTGACTGAGCCGGTCGTAGCGCACGCCGTCCGGCCACGGTACGTTGATCGGTGTTTGCTCCAGACCATTGCCGCCGCGATTCAGGTAGATCTCGAAGAACTCCGATTGCAAATAAATCAGCGACGCGGCACCGGAGCCGTCCAGGTCGGCAAGGCGCACGCGGGACGAGTCGAACGCTTCGTACCTGAAAGGCAATTCGCTGATCTTGCGACCTCTGCCAAACCGGCCGTGGCCCAGGTTCGGCCAGCAGCGGATTTCGTCGTGACGTATCCGGCACAGCTCGGGCATGTCGCTGCCCAGCAGGTTGCCCAACAGCACCAGTTCCGTGCGGGAGTTGCTAAACAGTGGCAAGCGGTCGTCGTCGGGCTCGTGCGGCACCTCTTCAGGCGCGGCGAAGCCTTGTTCGCGCTGGTTGGCGTACAGCCGCACGGAGTGCGGCCCGATCAACGCCAGGCTACTCAAACCGTCGCCGATCAAGTCACCAAGCGTCGAGAGGGTGTTGAAAAACTCCGGCGGGAATCTGCCGAAAGGGACGAAGTCGGCAAACGTGCGTTGTTCTGTCAGGGTGCGAAAACCACTGATGCCCGGTTGTGCGGTGACCCAGTCGAGCCGACCGTCACCCGTCAGGTCGGTCAGCAGTTGCTGGACCGGACGGTTGCGATCAGCGACCGGAATCTTGTCCAGCGCGAGCCAGGGCGCATAGTCGATTTCATCGGGGCCTTTCGTCGCGCGGCGTGGTTCGCGGTAGTACCAACTCTGGTCATAGCGGCAGAGAAAACCCGGCACGCCTTCGCCATAAAGATCGACGCACTGGTAAAAACCACCGTCCTCGATACCCGGCTGAACATCGAATTCGAGGAAGCGCGCCGGGGTTTTATTGATGTCGAAAGGGGCGTAGTCGAACTCAACCGGTGGTGTGTTTTCGACTACGCCGCTGGCATCGAATGCCTGATAGTGCGCCGCGCTGATCTGGCTGTAGGCCCACTGCGCGATATTTTGCGGTTGTTGATATTCCAGTAACAGGCGGCGCACCAGTTTCGGTTGCTCAGTCGATTGCCCGGGAAAGTGATGAAACAGCAATGCCTGTTGGCAGAGTCTGCGAGTGCCCAGTTCAAAACCCTGACCATGGGTTGAAAAACGATCGGGACGGACTGTCCAGGGTTTGAGGGAGTCACCGTCATATACCGGGATATCGGTCAGTGACGTGCTGCGCTCGCCGTAATCGAACAGCAGATGAAAATGCCAATCCAGTTCGGCCGGATTATCCGTTGTCCAACTGTACAGATCGCTGCTGGCCGTGAAGTTGCCGTAACACACGCGGCGCAGATAACGCTGGGCGCGGTAGTCATGCAGCGGGTCGGGATCCTGATCATCGGCCTTGTATTCGAAGCAGATGTGTTCGCCGCGCGCGTTCATGCTTTCGCACAGCAGCCATGTGGCGATGTGTCCAGGGGCGTCCGGGTCGGCAACTCGTGTGGCTTCGGTTTTGCCGTAAAGGTGCAGCGAGCCGTCAGCGCCGTGTATCAGCCAGAATACCGGTGGATCGGCTTCTCTGGTTTGCCGCTGCCAGCGCTCGCGCAGGGCGAAATCGCTTTCCACTCGAGGCCAGTAGCGCACGACTCTGTGCGGGCCGATGTTGACGCCGTTGTAGGTGCTTTCCTCACGGAATTTGAGTTCACCGTTTTCATCCAGCTCCGGCATCCACACTTCGCCATCGACCCCGATGATCTCGTCGTGGTCGGAGTAACGCGGCACGCCTTTGTTGGTTCTGCGATTGATCTGACCGACGCCACCCAAATGCCAGGACAGGCCGAACGGACCATTGCCGCTTTGGCTGCTGTAATTCAGCGAAAACTGCGGATCCCAGCCCCGCCCGGCAGACGTCGGAATCGGCAATTCGAACGACGCCGCCCCGGTCGGCCCCACTGCGCCCCAGCTTTTGCCGATGGTAGCGATCGATGCGCTTTTGGCGATGGAAGGGGTGGTGATGCTCAGCTCTTGTTGATCAGGCATGGTCGAATCCATTGCGCGCGAGAGGGGCGTGAATGGACTGACGCTAACAAGAATGGCGGATAAATGGACCTGTCAGATCTGACAGGTGCGCAAGATCATTTTGTATTCTTCGGCAGGTTTTTTATCGCGATTGGTTTGCACATATAAAAACGGCCGGGTCATCCCTCTGGATGAACCGGCCGTTTTCATGCAGGCGAAGGGCTTACTGCACTTCGACCGCCAGGCTTTCGCTGATCTTCTGTTGCCAGATCGCAGGGCCGGTGATGTGCACCGACTCACCTTTGCTGTCCACCGCAACGGTGACCGGCATGTCCTTGACCTCGAACTCGTAGATCGCTTCCATACCCAGTTCGGCAAAGGCCAGCACTTTCGACTTCTTGATCGCCTGAGCGACCAGGTAGGCAGCGCCGCCGACAGCCATCAGGTACACGGCTTTGTTGTCCTTGATCGCTTCGATCGCGGTCGGGCCGCGCTCGGATTTGCCGATCATGCCCAACAGGCCGGTCTGCTCGAGGATCTGCCGGGTGAACTTGTCCATGCGCGTCGCGGTGGTCGGGCCCGCCGGGCCAACCACTTCGTCACCGACCGGATCAACCGGGCCGACGTAGTAGATGAAGCGACCTTTGAGGTCCACCGGCAGGGTTTCACCTTTGTTGAGCATCTCGACCATGCGCTTGTGCGCGGCGTCGCGACCGGTGAGCATTTTGCCGTTGAGCAGGACGGTTTCGCCCGGCTTCCAGCTCTGCACGTCTTCCGGGGTCAGGGTGTCGAGGTTGACGCGACGGGCCGACGGGCCGGCTTCCCAGACGATTTCCGGGTAGGCGTCCAGCGGTGGCGCTTCCAGCGAGGCTGGACCGGAACCGTCGAGTACAAAGTGCGCGTGACGGGTGGCCGCGCAGTTCGGGATCATGCACACCGGCAGCGAAGCGGCGTGAGTCGGGTAGTCCATGATCTTCACGTCGAGCACGGTGGTCAGGCCACCGAGGCCCTGGGCGCCGATGCCCAACTGGTTGACCTTCTCGAACAGCTCCAGACGCATTTCTTCGATGCGGTTCTGTGGGCCACGGGCCTTGAGTTCGTGGATGTCGATGGATTCCATCAACACTTCTTTGGCCATGACGGCAGCTTTCTCGGCGGTGCCGCCGATGCCAATGCCGAGCATGCCCGGTGGGCACCAGCCGGCGCCCATGGTCGGAACGGTCTTGAGTACCCAGTCAACGATCGAGTCGGACGGGTTGAGCATGGCCATTTTCGACTTGTTCTCGGAACCGCCACCCTTGGCCGCCACGTCCACTTCCACGGTGTTGCCCGGGACGATGGAGTAGTGGATGACCGCTGGGGTGTTGTCCTTGGTATTTTTCCGAGCGCCCGCCGGGTCGGCGAGGATCGAGGCACGCAGGACGTTTTCCGGCAGGTTGTAGGCGCGACGCACGCCTTCGTTGATCATGTCGTCCAGGCCCATGGTGGCGCCATCCCAACGTACGTCCATGCCGACGCGCACGAACACGGTAACGATACCGGTGTCCTGGCAGATCGGGCGATGGCCGGTGGCGCACATGCGCGAGTTGATCAGGATCTGCGCCATCGAGTCACGGGCCGCTGGCGATTCTTCGCGCAGGTAGGCTTCGTGCATCGCCTGGATGAAATCCACGGGGTGGTAATAGGAAATGAACTGCAGGGCGTCGGCAACGCTCTGAATCAGGTCGTCTTGCTTGATCACGGTCATGAGTCGCGCTCCTCTAAAAGACGGGAACATTCAATAAGGTGCCTGCGGCTTGGGTGCATCGGTCGGTCGCAAGCACCTTTCAAGGCACGCCGGGGCTGCTGGCGCGACGCTAAAAAGGCGCGGCAGTATACCGCGCCTCGGTGGGGCGCACACGCGCTGGCAGTCATTCGTTGGTCGCATGGGTGGGCGAATATCGGACAGCGGGTTTGCACGTCAAGATTTACCCCCTCACCCCAGCCCTCTCCCCCAGGGGGGCGAGGGGGAAAGGGAGCCGATCTTGATGCTGTTCAAACCTGAGCTCGACTCAGGAAAGGGGTCGATGTGCATGCTGTTCAAATCTGGTTTCGACTCAGGAAAGGGAGCCGATCTTGATGCTGTTCAAACCTGAGCTCGACTCAGGAAAGGGGTCGATGTGCATGCTGTTCAGATCTGGGTTCGACTGAGGAAAGGGGGGCGATGTTCATGTTGTTCAAACCTGAGTTCGGCTCGGTATTCCAGGTCGGCGTATCGCCAACAACCGACTCGGTCAGTCCCCTCTCCCTCTGGGAGAGGGCTAGGGTGAGGGGCTTTTGGCGGTATAAGCAGGCCACACTTTTGACGTCAAATTTCGAGCCCGAAAATCGGTGGTCATTTATCGACTACGCCTCTAAAGTGGCAGCCGGTCTGTAGAGTAGGACACTCGGTCAGCCTCTTATCGCACGGTGAGTCAACGATTGACCCATAACGCCATTCAACGTCTTTTGCTCAAACGCTTTGCCCTCGCTGCGGCCACCTATGGATTGGCTTTGCTGCTGCTGTGGCTGTCGTTTTTCACGGGTCATTACGAGCAGTCCCTGACTTCTGTAGCCGTCGGCAGTGCGCTGGTGGTGATCAGCCAGTCGGTGCTGTTCGCACTGTTCTGGAGCGGGCGCAATCTGCGCTTTGCCGATCCCAGCCTGACCGAAGCACAGGTGCTGATCGGTCTCGGCTGGCAGACCTGGCTGATCGCCCATCTGGATGAAGCCCGCGGCGCCTTTCTGGTGTTCTACGTGTTGATCCTGCTGTTCGGCCTGTTCCACCTCAGTCGACGGGCGTTCATACGCTGTGCCCTGCTGGTGTTCTTCAGTTTCTGTGCCATCACGCTGTGGGACGGCTACTACTTCCGCTTGCGCGAGCCGGCGCTTGCCGCCTTGCAGGTGTGCATTCTGGCGATGGTGCTGGCGTGGCTGGTGCTTTACGCGCGCTTCGTCCAGGTTTCGCGACAACGCCAGCGCCAGCGCCGGTTTGCCTTGCAGGCGCATCAGGACACCCTGCGCGGGATGATGCGTCAGCTGGAAGATCTGGTCGCCACCGATGAGCTGACCGGGCTGTTCAATCGTCGGCATTTTCTGCGCCTGGCCTCGCGAGAGCTCAATGCCATGGACGACGATGTCGTGCATGGCCTGGCGTTGATCGACCTCGACCACTTCAAACGCATTAACGACCTGCACGGTCATGCGGCGGGCGATCAGGTGTTGCAGGCCTTCGCCGGCGTTGCTCAAGCATGCCTGCGCGACGGCGATGTGCTGGCGCGTTATGGTGGTGAGGAATTCGTTGTGTTGTTGCCCGATTGCGATGCCGAACGGCTGACCGCGTGTTGCGAGCGTCTGCGTATCGCCTTCACCGACGTTGAACTGGTCGGCCTGAATGTGCGCAACCTCAGCCTGTCGGCCGGCATGACGCTGTTGACGTTGGGCGATGATCTGGACGATGCCTTACAGCGCGCCGATCAGGCCTTGTATCGGGCCAAGCGTGACGGGCGCAATCGTTGTGCGGCCGCGTGGGAGAACGTCGATGCCTGAACTTCGCGTCGGTGAACGACAATGGTCAGTGGCCGCGGGCAGCAATCTGCTCGATGCACTCAATCAGCATGGCGTCGCGGTGCCTTACAGCTGCCGCGCCGGCAGTTGCCATGCCTGTCTGGTGCAATGCGTGCAAGGCCTGCCGGCTGACAATCGGCCGGACGCCTTGAGCGCCGAGCAGCGTCAGGAGGGCTGGCGCCTGGCGTGTCAGTGTCAGGTCGTCGAAGATTTGCAGGTGCATACGTTCGACCCGATCACCGACGGTCGCCCGGCAGTGGTCGAAGCGCTGGACTGGCTCAGCGACAGCGTCCTGCGTTTGCGCCTGACCCCGCAGCGGCCGTTGCGCTACAGCGCCGGGCAACATCTGGTGCTGTGGATCAATCACATCGCGCGGCCGTATTCGCTGGCAAGCCTGCCGGAAGAAGACCGTTTTCTCGAATTTCACCTCGATTGCCGTCAGCCCGGCGAATTCAGCGATGCTGCGCGGCGTTTGCAGATCGGCGACCCGATCCGGCTTGGCGAACTGCGCGGCGGCGCCTTGCATTACGACCCGGACTGGCACAACCGGCCGCTGTGGCTGCTGGCCGCCGGCACCGGTTTAGGCCCGCTGTTCGGCGTGCTGCGTGAAGCCTTGCGTCAGGATCACCAAGGCGCGATCCGCGTCATTCACGTCGCCCATGATGCGGGCGAGCATTATCTGGGCAAACCCCTTGCAGCGCTGGCTGCACAGCGGGAAAACCTCAGCGTCGAGTTGTGGACAGCGGCCGAGTCAGCCGCCGCTTTGGCGCAACTGCGCCTTGTTTCCCGACAAACCCTGGCCTTAGTCTGCGGCTCGACGGCCAGTGTCGATGCCTTCGCCCGACGTCTGTACCTGGCCGGATTGCCGCGCAACCAACTGCTGGCCGACGTATTTTTGAGCCGTGGTTGAGCGCTGAATTTCAGACGCGAGACACGCCATGACTGATGCCATCCTGCTGGAACGCGAACGCGGTTTGCTGACCCTGCGCCTCAACCGCCCGGACAAGAAAAACGCCCTGACCCGCGCCATGTACAGCCGTCTCGCCGAGGCGCTGAAGCAGGCCGATGGCGACCCTGAAATCAACGCCGTGCTGATCACCGGCAGTGCCGAGTGCTTCACAGCCGGTAACGACATCGCCGACTTTGTCCAGCAACCGCCGAGCGACCTCGACAGTCCGGTGTTTCACTTCATGCTCAATCTGCTCGAATGCCGTAAACCGGTGATAGCGGCTGTGGCCGGCGCGGCGGTGGGCATCGGCACCACGCTGTTATTGCATTGCGATTTGGTCTACGTCAGCCGCGATGCGCGGTTGCGCATGCCGTTCGTCAATCTTGGATTGTGTCCGGAATTCGGCTCCAGCCTGATTCTGCCGCGTCTGCTCGGCCAGGCCAAAGCAGCAGAGCTTTTGTTATTGGGCGAAGGCTTTACCGGTGAACAGGCAGCGGCGTGGGGCATTGCCACCGAAGCATTGGGCAGTGGCGATGCGGCGTTGCGCAAGGCACGGGAGGTGGCGTTGCGTTTCGACGAACTGCCGGCTGAGGCGGTGCGTATCAGCAAGCAATTGATGAAGGCGCCGGATCGCGAGTTGATTCGTAAGGTGATCGAGGAGGAGGGCGCATTGTTCACTCAAAGACTGCGCTCGCCGGAAGCGTTGGCGGCGTTGACCGGATTTATCAAACGACATTGAAAAGCCAGCCCTCACTCAGAGGGAGAGGGAGCCGACCGAGGTGTAATGCGTTATACATCGACTTGAAAGAACCGGTCGGATTCAGCGCAGAGATAACAGGTCGGTGCAATTCTGCAATATCCCTCAATCGGTTCCTTCTCCCTCTGGGAGAGGGCTAGGGTGAGGGGCTTTCGATTCAACGCAGACAACAAAAAGCCCCGGCACTCACATGCCGGGGCTTTGGTTTTTCAGCGTGTCACTCAGACCTGTGGGTCGCCCACGTGCAGGATCTTCATGCCGTTGGTGCCGCCGGTGGTGTGGTAGCTGTCGCCTTTGGTCAGGATGACCCAGTCGCCTTTTTCCACAACGCCGCGCTTGACCAGCTCGTCGATCGCCTTTTGGCTGACTTCGTGTGGTTCCAGCGAAGCCGGGTCGAACGGTACGGTGTACACGCCACGGAACATCGCTGCGCGCGCCTGCGTTTCACGGTGCGGCGAGAACGCATAGATCGGCACCGAGGAACGGATGCGCGACATGATCAGCGGGGTGTAGCCACTTTCGGTCAGGGCGATGATCGCTTTGACGCCCGGGAAGTGGTTGGCGGTGTACATGGTCGCCAGTGCGATGCTTTCGTCGCAGCGGGTGAATTCCTTGCCGATGCGGTGGCTGGACGTCTTGCCAGTCGGATGCTTTTCAGCGCCGACGCAGATGCGCGCCATCGCTTGCACGGCTTCCAGCGGGTACTGGCCAGCGGCGGATTCGGCCGAGAGCATCACGGCGTCGGTGTAGTCGAGCACGGCGTTGGCCACGTCGGACACTTCGGCGCGGGTCGGCATCGGGTTCTGGATCATCGACTCCATCATCTGGGTCGCGACGATCACAGCCTTGTTGTGGCGGCGTGCGTGCAGAATGATTTTCTTCTGAATGCCCACCAGCTCGGCGTCGCCGATTTCCACACCCAAGTCACCACGGGCAACCATCACCGCGTCGGACGCCTTGATCAGGCCGTCGAGGGTTTCGTCGTCGGCCACGGCTTCGGCACGTTCGATCTTCGCCACCAGCCAGGCAGTACCGCCGGCTTCGTCGCGCAGTTGACGGGCGTATTCCATGTCGGCGGCGTCACGCGGGAAGGACACCGCGAGGTAGTCGACTTCCATTTCAGCGGCGAGCTTGATGTCGGCCTTGTCTTTTTCCGTCAGGGCCGGCGCGGTCAGACCGCCACCGCGACGGTTGATGCCTTTGTGGTCGGACAGCGGACCGCCGATGGTCACGGTGCAATGCAGTTCGGTGGCAGTGGCGGTATCAACGCGCATCACCACGCGGCCGTCGTCGAGCAGCAGCTCGTCGCCCACGCCGCAGTCCTTGACCAGATCCGGGTAGTCGATGCCGACCACTTGCTGGTTGCCTTCGGTCAACGGATGGCTGGTGGAGAAGGTGAATTGATCACCGATCTTCAGCTCGATCTTCTTGTTGGCGAATTTGGCGATACGGATTTTCGGGCCTTGCAGGTCACCGAGCAGGGCGACGAAGCGACCGTGCTTGGCCGCGAGGTCACGCACCAGCTTCGCGCGAGCCTTGTGCTCGTCGGGGGTGCCGTGGGAGAAGTTCAGACGGGCAACGTCCAGACCAGCCAGAATCAGCTGTTCGAGAACTTCCGGCGAGTTACTGGCCGGGCCAAGGGTAGCGACGATTTTGGTACGACGGACGGACATGCAAAGACTCCTGAGTTCAAGCGCTAGCGAAGGCTACTATGCTCTTGGGGTGTAGTCATTGTTCGTTTGCACTACTTAATGTTTTCTTTATTGAACTCGACAACTGGCGCAAACACTTCTGAAGATTTCTCGGCAAGGGTCGATACAGAGCACAAGACAGGAGAACCCTCATGCGATTCGTACCCATTGCCGCCCTTGCCCTCAGCGTCCTCGCCGTTTCGGGCTGCACCCGTTGGTCGATGAACCATCATTTGAACAACGCCTACAGCGCCTATGACCGTGGCAATTGCGAGCAGGTCATGCTCGAACTGTCCAAGGTCGAACGCGCCAGCCGCGCCCGTCCGTACGTGTGGCCGGAAGTGTCGATGATGCGCGGCCAGTGCCTGGAACGGCAGAAAATGTTTGTCGACGCGGCGCAGACCTACCAGTTCATCATCGCCTCGTACCCGAACAGCGAATACGCCTATCGCGCCCGTGCCCGTCTGGAAACCTTGCAGAGCCTGGGCCACTACCCGACGCGCAGTGCCGCTGCCGTGGTACGACCGACCCGTTTCTGATGACAGTTGTCATACAAAATCTGGCTGTGTGTACAAGCTGAGCTATAGTCGAATAACCCGGATTCAGCGTCAGGTTCCTGAATCCGGAGCAACACCCGCGACTGGCAGTTGTAAGGTGACGGCGACGTAGCGACCGTTACACCGGAAGCGGGGAGAGCGGCCGGCGAAACCGGCTCGTTCCGAAGCAAAGGTGCGGCTCTTTGATGGAGCCTTGCATGGCGAACTGCGCATGTTTACCGAACGGATCGAACGGCATCAGTTGCCGTATTTCCTCAGAGTGTTCAACAGCGTCACCGACAAGCCCATCGGTTTTCTCGGCAACCTCTCCGAAGACGGGCTGATGCTCATCAGTCAACTGCCCATGATGGTCGGTGTGGATTTTCAGTTACGCCTGAAAATCCCCGCCAGCGATGGCTGTCAGCAGGTAATCGACCTCACGGCGTGTTGCGTGTGGTGTCACGAAGACGCCACACCGCTGCACTACGACGCCGGCTTCGTCCTGCAACGCGCCCCGCCAGAATTCGGCCAGTTGGTGCAGGCGTTGCAGCGTTATTTCAGTTTTCAGCCGTTGCCGGCTTCTGCCTGATTCAAACTGTCAAACGTTTCGCGCGCGTTCGTTTCACCGTCGATCTATGACGTGCAGGTATCCGTAGGAGCAGCTTGTGCTCCGGGTCAAGGGTACTAGCCGGCAGACGGTAGTCTGCCGCTTTTGGAAGAATTACCGTTGGTCGGGACTGTCAAGTTTTACAGGTGCCCGCATTGTGAGAGCAACCGTAGTCTGAGCAATCGTCATTTTTTGGAAAATGACTGCCGACTGTGGAGCGCGACAGATGACATCTGACGAAGAAAAGGATATCGGACACAATCCAGAGTTTATAAAGGATGAATCCCGGCCGTCAGTGTCAGACGCGGGTTCATTATCTAACGCTGGGAATATCGAATCGGGTGGCCATGAACTCCGTAAACCGGATACGGTACAGGTCGTTAAACCGGATAACCTTGCTTGGGTCGATAAGTCATTCAATTTGCGTTTTATATTGCCGATGGTTGATGGGGTTCATCAAGTCTGGATATATGTCCATGTTGTTAATGAATGGGCGTATGAACTGGCCGGTGAATGGTTTGAAGCTGAGGGGTTTCATGATTGGGAGATTTCTTCATCTTTGTATGGGGTCGCTCAACTTAATATTCGATGGAGGTTGGGGACCGAGTTTTCAGACTACACCACTCGATATTATTTCATTAGTTCAGAACCTATAGCTGAATATATTCAAGGAACCGTGTTGAGCGGTTCGGGTGGTGAACTTGGCGAATGCGTTCCGGTACGCGTCGATGGAGACGATACTACTGTTATCGGTCACAAATTTTCTGGAGGAAGGAACTGGAAAGTCAATATTTCTCAGGATTTGCCTATCGGCTATATAAACGTCTTTATTCGGCAATCCGTTCGTCACAATGGTCAGAACCATTCTAGAGACGGGAAGACCCAAAGGATCCTTAATCTCAACGTACCAAAGCTGACTTCACCCTCTGTCAATGAGACCGTGGGGGCCGGGACGTTATTGTTTAAAGGTACTGGGCATCCTGGCTTAACTCTTCAGGTTGTCAGGGCAGATAACCACTCTGTAAGTTTGAGTGATCCGCTTGATACGACGACGGCGTTGTGGGAGTTGCCTAGGGTGGTGTCGGATATCAATAGCGGTGAATTGAGCGTAAAAGTCAAATATCAGCACCTCGCTATTGGGGTTGATTACACCGATCCCAGAACCTTTATGATTGTTGGTTGGCCACGCATTCCGAAACCTGTATCTGAGCAAGATCAGTCATTTGTTCTTGAGGGCGATAACGGTCTGCGCGATGCAACGATTGTAGTGTTCGTGGATCTGACAACTTCCCTGGTGGGAGTGGACAAGGTGTCGAACGTTGACGGTAGTTGGAGCGTGTCTGTCTCCGGGTTGCCGCCGGGGCCGGTCAGCCTGGTGGCTGAACAGGTTTTTCAAAACGTCCGTTCCGGTCGCGGCGAGCCGCGTGCTTACCGAATCCGCCCTCCCAAACTGGCAGAACCTGACGTCACCTTTCTCCCGGATACAAGCTTGAAGTTCTCCGGCTCCGGCCATTTCGATCAAAACCTCTCGACCGAAATCCAGTTCTCTGCCAGCGACAGCTCGCTGCCTTTGCCTCCCAACGTCCGCGTCAATGCCCAAGGCCGGTGGGAAACGCCCCCCGTTGTCTGCCCTCTGGGCAGCTTCGATGTGACGTTGATTCAAAAGATCGCCGACAACGCCAGTGGCTGGATCGAATCGCAGCCTCTTGAGTTCAAAGTCCGCAACAACATGCCGGATATCACCGAGGCGAGCTACACCGAGGAATATCTACCGGTCTTCAGCGGCAAAGGTTACACAGGTGCCACCGTCTCGCTCAGGTTTCCCGATACAACCGAGGCTGCACGGAGTGTAGTGGTCGTGAACGGCCAATGGTCGACGTCTGCATTGGTGGATTGGGGCCCAACCAACAAGCGGGAAGTGCGCATTACACAGCATCTGGGAAACCATCCTTCGCAACGTCCTTTCATCCTGTACGTCACGATTCCACCGCTGGCGCCAGGCCTGGATGATCCTGCCGAAGAGGGGCTGGAGCCGGTATTTCGCGGCACTTGCTTGTCGGACGCCACGGTGAGCATCAGGTTCAGCGACGACACCGAGACGCATGTGGCGACCGTGACGGGTGCCACCTGGACGTTTCAGCGACCCACCCCGTTCGAGGCGAATATCGAACACGCCGT